>NZ_JAOWDP010000063.1:0-27173 GCF_030334595.1 Citrobacter sp. Ce104 | reverse complement strand
TTAAAGAGCAGTTGCGACGCGCTTTAGCGCTCTGTCGCGAGGTGGCGTATATTACGCTTTCCTCTTTCAGAGTCAACCCTCAATTTCAGGTTTTTCTCTTCAACCGAACCGGCTGTTTGCGTGAAGTGATTCACATCTGCCGTGTCGATGGAGGCGCATTATAGGGATCCCATTTTTTAGCACAAGTGTTTTTTGGATCTTTTTTGCTGAATGCTTGTTTTTCACCCCTTTCGCTACATTCCTGCGCAATTTGGCTGATTTTTGATAGCTAAATCACTTGCACAGTCTCAATAATCCAACCAAAGTCTTCATTACCGCTCTATTTTCGTTGAGGTAAACATGTCTGATGTATTACATCCTTATAAGGATCTTTTCCCACAGATCGGAAAACGCGTGATGATCGACCCCAGCAGCGTCGTCATTGGTGATACTCGTTTGGCTGATGATGTTGGGATTTGGCCATTGGTTGCGATTCGTGGCGACGTGAATTATGTACAAATCGGCGCCCGTACGAACATTCAGGATGGCAGCGTTTTACATGTCACGCATCAATCCACATCGAATCCGCAGGGTAATCCATTGATCGTGGGTGAGGATGTGACGGTCGGTCATAAAGTCATGCTACACGGCTGCATCATTGGCAACCGCGTATTGGTCGGTATGGGATCGATTGTATTGGACGGCGTAGTGGTAGAAGACGACGTTATGATTGGGGCTGGAAGTCTGGTTCCGCAAAACAAACGCCTGGAGAGTGGATATCTGTACCTGGGAAGCCCGGTAAAACAAATCCGCCCATTAAGCGATGAAGAGAAAGCAGGCTTAAAATACTCAGCTAACAACTATGTTAAATGGAAAGATGAGTATTTAAGTCAGAGTAACCAAACCCAACCCTGAGAATCTTCCTGCTGATCCTGGATCAATGCTTCGGCCTCTTCCTCCAGGTCCCAGCGATACTGTTGAAAAGTTTCCAGCCACTGTTCAGGCGTGCTGCCACCAAAGCGGGACGCCAACCTTTCTCCTGAAATAGCACATGTTAGCTGCATACCATGAACCATCGCCGGAAAAACCACGGCGCTGACATCCGTGCGCCATTCTTCTCGATCGGGAAACTGGATCGCCTGATTCATGCCGACAATTCCTGTTGCATGCTTTTAATGACGGGTTCAATCTGCGGCAAAACCCCATGCCAGAGTAAAACGGCGTGCGCGGCCTGACCCACCAGCATCCCCAGGCCATCGGCATACTGTTTCGCCCCATGCTCAGCACACCAGGAAAGGAACGGTGTATTCCCCTGCTGATAAAACATGTCATAACAATAGACAGAGGAGTGGATAAGTGATGTCGGAATAGCGGGTACCTCACCGCTAATTCCGCTAGACGTCGCGTTAATGATCAAATCAAAACTGTAATTATCAAGCTCGGCCATACCCACTGCCTGCACGCTGCCGGTATGAGAGAAGAGTTGAGCCAGTTCTTCAGCGCGCGAAGCTGTACGGTTAACGATAGTCACCGCGCAATCCATAGAAAGAAGAGGTAATAAAACCCCACGGGATGCGCCACCAGCCCCGATCAGTAGAACTCGCGCTCCAGGACGAATGAAAGATAAACGTTCAAGATCGCTTAATAAGCCAATGCCATCCGTGTTGTCTCCCAATAAACGCCCATCCTCTAATCGTTTAAGGGTATTAACCGCTCCAGCAAGAGATGCCCGCTCCGTTAGTTCATCGGCACGTGCAAACGCCTCTTCTTTAAAAGGTACGGTGACATTTGCCCCCTTCCCGCCCTCAGCAAAAAAAGCGTTCAGCGTATTCACAAAATCATTGATGGGCGCCAGTACACGTCCATAGGAATGATCAATCTTCAACTGCTCTGCAAATTGCTGATGAATAAAGGGCGATTTACTGTGCGCTATCGGATTACCAAAAACAGCATAGGCTTCTTTCATATTACCCCTGTCGAAACTGTTCACCCGTCAGAGCATCACGGATCTCCGAAGGATTCAAACGCCCTCCGGTCTCCCCTTCAACTACAGGAAAGTCTGTACCAAACTGCGCGCGGACTTCCTCTACCGTTCTGCAAGGCGGTAAGCCACTCAAATTAGCACTGGTGGAGACTAACGGTTTGCCATAAGCCTGGCACAATGCAACCACCAGCGGGTGATCGGTGACACGCACGGCCAGCGAATCAAAACGACCGGTCAACCAACGAGGCGTTGTCGCAGGCGCCGGGAATACGAAGGTGACAGGACCAGGCCAGCGGGCGAACACCGCCTCACGTTGGGCATCAGTAAGCGTGCTATCGTCAATGTAAGGCTTAAGCTGGTCAAAGTTTGCCGCAATCAAAATTAAGCCTTTATCGACCGGGCGTTGTTTTAGCTCCAACAGACGGGTAACAGCCGTTTCGCTGTCGGGATCGCAGCCGACGCCAAATACAGCTTCTGTTGGATAGGCGATGACTTTTTCTTGTTTCAGAACCACTATCGCCGCAGCGATAGGGCCTGTGGGCAGGTTATTATTCACTTTTTTATTCCGCCGGGATCGGCTTTCCACATTGTTTACTGGCACAGAAATGTTTCACACCCTGCGCGGTTTTCTTTTCTATGAGTAGCGGATAATGGCACTCAGGACACTCTCCGGCTAACGGTTTGAAGTTAATGACAAACTGGCACTCCGGATAGCGATCGCAGGAGTAAAAGGTTTTGCCATAACGGGAACGCCGCTGGACAAGGTGGCCAGTCTGGCATTGAGGACAGACAATTGCTGTTTCATCAGGCTTGTCGATAAGTTCAGTGTGTTCACACGTCGGATAATCACTGCATCCAATGAACATACCGAATCTTCCCTGTCTCAGAACCAGTTCAGCGCCACATGCAGGGCAAAGCTTACCCTCCAGAACTTTGACAATATGTCCGTCCGCTGAAGATTTTAGCGGACGGATGTAATCGCATTCTGGATAGTGTGAACAACCGAGAAACGGACCGTGTTTCCCGGAACGAATAACCAGTTCAGCCCCGCATTGTGGGCAGGGCTCGTTTTTACGCACCGTGAACAGTGCTGATTTAGCCATAACAACTCATACTGAATGAAGATTGATTAATGCAGCATACCTTCATTCACTTCAAAGAGTAATTCTTCCATTTGCTGATAGGCATTTTCACAACCTGGAATGTTGAATAGCACCATCAGGATCACCCACTTCAGGTCTTCCAGATCGAACTCTGCCGTATCCAGCGCGAGTACACGCTCAATAACCATTTCTCGCGTTTCGAGGTTTAGCACCTGAATCTGCTCCAGGAATAGCAGGAACCCTCTACAGCTTGCATCCAGTCGATCGCACTCTTCTGCAGTATAAATACGTATAGAAAGAGGGTCAGATGCCAGTTGCATAGGTTCAGCAAGCCCATCCTGATAATCAGCTAGCTTTTCCAGCCAAAGTAACGCGTTGTAAATGTCTTCACGATCAAAACCAGCGTCGGTAAGATCCCGTTCCAGTTTGTCCTGATCCACACGCAGCTCAGCTTCGTTATGGATATATGTCTCAAACAAATACATTAGTACGTCGAACATGGCATGCCCTCCTCAATCGGACATAGCCGCCGGGTACAGCTGCGATCCATCCTGCTAACTCCAGTTCGAGCAGTTGAGCCACTACCTCTGGCACAGGTTGGCCGGCACGTTCAGCGACGACGTCAACAGGTGTTACCTCATCTCCTACGTTAGCCAGGAGCTCCGGAAATGGCAATGCCACCTCTTCGTGATCTGGCGAATAAATTGATTTTTCAGGTTCATCTGGCAGCCAATGCAGCCCATATTGCAAATTTTCCAGAATTTCCTCTGGAGCGGTCACAAGCATGGCTCCCTGCTGAATAAGCCAATGTGGGCCTTCGCTTCCCGGACTCCCTATCGGTCCAGGCAAAGCAAAAACCTCCCGTCCTTGTTCCAGCGCGCAGCGCGCAGTGACCAGTGACCCGCTACGCTGGGCTGCTTCAACAACCAGGACACCTTTACTTAGACCACTAATAATGCGATTTCGTCGGGGAAAATTGCGCGGTAAAGGGAGCGTATCTAATGGGAACTCAGACACCAGTGCGCCTCCAGCATCAATCAGCCGTTCAGCCAGACGGACATGCTGTCGTGGGTGAATGGTCTCAAGCCCGTTACCCAGCACTGCTATACTCGTGCCCTGACGGTTTATCGCAGCATTGTGCGCCACGCCATCAATCCCCCGGGCCAGACCGCTGGTGATCGTCACGCCGCATGCTGCAAGCTTTTCACAAAACAACCGTCCCCAGCGTTCGCCATACCAGGAGTGCTGTCTGCTGCCGACAACGGCCACCTGGAACGAGCGGAGGCATGCGGGGTTTCCTGCGACAAAAAGCACCCCAGGATAATCCTCAATCGCACGGAGCAATGGCGGGTAATGATCGCTGTCGGCAACCACAAAATGGTGGTTTGGCTGCTCAAGCCAGCGCAGCGTTTTTTCCAGCGTCTGCTGTGAAAAAGTTAAAAATCGTCGGGCCTGACGGGGAGAGAATCCTGCCTGCAGGAGTACCGCATTGTTAATGCACGGTTGAGTATTAAGCCAGTGGGCAATGCGCACCATCTCATCACCATACAGTTCATTCACTTGCGCTAAACGTAGCCAAATTTCGATTTGGGTCATCCCTGTTCCCCTGCCACAAGCAGTCCTGGCAATCTTTGCGATTGGTCACTGATGCTGTCAATCAGAGGGGGTTTTGTCTAGAATAGAGGTAATAATCTTTTCAACTCCTGAACACAACTCTGGATAACTATGTCAGTTTTGCAAGTGTTACATATTCCGGACGAGCGCCTTCGCAAAGTCGCAAAACCGGTCGAAGAAGTGAATGCAGAAATTCAGCGTATCGTTGATGATATGTTCGAAACGATGTACGCCGAAGAAGGTATCGGTCTGGCAGCAACACAGGTCGATATTCATCAGCGCATCATTGTTATTGATGTCTCTGAAAATCGCGACGAGCAGTTGGTACTTATTAACCCAGAGCTGCTGGAGAAAGACGGCGAAACCGGCATTGAAGAAGGCTGCCTGTCAATTCCTGAACAGCGTGCGTTAGTACCACGCGCAGAGAAAGTAAAAATTCGTGCGCTCGATCGCAACGGCAAATCTTTTGAACTGGAAGCCGATGGCCTGCTGGCTATCTGCATTCAACATGAAATGGATCACCTGGTCGGTAAACTGTTTATCGATTATCTGTCTCCGTTGAAGCAACAACGCATTCGTCAGAAAGTTGAAAAACTCGACCGCCTGAACGCCCGAGCTTAAGGACAAGAATCAACGTGTCAGACTCACTACGTATTATTTTTGCGGGTACACCTGACTTTGCAGCGCGTCATCTCGACGCGCTGTTGTCTTCTGGACATAACGTCGTTGGCGTGTTTACCCAACCGGACCGCCCAGCGGGACGCGGTAAAAAGCTAATGCCCAGCCCGGTAAAAGTACTGGCAGAAGAAAAAGGGATACCGGTTTTCCAACCCGTCTCTCTTCGCCCTCAGGAAAACCAGCAGTTGGTTGCTGATTTACGCGCAGACGTGATGGTAGTGGTGGCATATGGCCTGATTCTACCAAAAGCCGTACTGGAAATGCCGCGTCTGGGTTGTATTAACGTTCACGGTTCACTGCTGCCACGCTGGCGTGGCGCGGCACCGATCCAGCGCTCACTGTGGGCTGGCGATGCCGAAACCGGTGTGACTATCATGCAGATGGATGTTGGCCTCGACACCGGTGATATGCTGCTTAAGCTGTCCTGCCCGATTACGGCAGAGGATACCAGCGGCTCGCTATACGACAAGCTGGCAGATTTGGGGCCTCAGGGGCTGATTGAAACGCTAAAACAGCTGGCTGCCGGCACGATAAAACCAGTGGCACAAGATGAATCACTGGTTACGCATGCAGAAAAACTCAGCAAAGAAGAGGCCCGCATCGACTGGTCACTTTCGGCTGCTCAGTTGGAACGTTGCGTCCGCGCCTTTAACCCATGGCCCATGAGCTGGCTTGAAATCGACGGTCAGCCAGTGAAAGTCTGGCAAGCTTCGGTTATTGCTGTAAACACACAGGCCGCGCCAGGCACTATTCTTGAGGCGACAAAGCAGGGTATCCAGGTCGCAACAGGCGATGGCATCCTGAATCTCGTCTCTTTGCAGCCTGCCGGTAAAAAAGCCATGAGCGCGCAGGATCTGCTTAATTCGCGACGGGAATGGTTTATACCCGGTAACCGTCTGATCTGACGGTTCATCTCTTTAAGCCCGGTATCTCCGGGCATTTTTATTTTTGCGCTTATGAAAAAACATCTTAATTTACGCAGTATGGCGGCCCAGGCCGTCGAACAGGTTGTCGAAAAAGGGCAATCATTAAGCAACGTGCTGCCTGCCATGCAGCAAAAAGTTGCCGATAAAGACAAAGCGCTGCTGCAGGAGCTTTGCTTCGGCGTATTGCGCACACTCTCCCAACTGGAGTGGATGATCCAGCAGTTGATGGAACGTCCAATGACGGGCAAACAGCGCACCGTTCACTATCTGATCATGGTGGGCTTCTACCAGCTGCTGCATACCCGTATTCCACCGCACGCTGCGCTGGCTGAGACCGTAGAAGGCGCAGTTGTCATAAAGCGTCCGCAGCTCAAAGGGCTGATCAACGGCGTGTTGCGCCAGTTTCAACGCCGTCAGGATGAACTGTTGGCCGAGTTCGCGCAAAGCGATTTACGTTTTTTACACCCCTCCTGGCTGGTGAAACGTATTAAGAGCGCGTATCCGCAGCAATGGGAAGCCATTCTTGAAGCCAATAACCAGCGACCGCCGATGTGGCTTCGTGTCAATCGTATTCACCATACGCGCGATGCCTGGCTGGACCTGCTTACCGAAGCGGGATTAACCGGTTTCCCGCATCCGGACTACCCGGATGCAGTACGTCTGGAAACGCCGGCCCCTGTACACGCTCTCCCTGGTTTTAGTGAAGGCTGGGTAACCGTCCAGGACGCTTCCGCTCAAGGATGTGTAACTTATCTGTTGCCAGAGAACGGTGAACAGATCCTCGACCTGTGCTGCGCGCCGGGCGGGAAAACCACTCACATTCTGGAAGTTGCTCCGCAAGCTAACGTCATGGCCGTCGATGTCGATGAAAAACGCCTGTCACGCGTTTACGACAATCTGAAACGCCTGGGCATGAAGGCAACCGTAAAACAGGGTGATGGCCGCTATCCACAGCAGTGGTGCGGTGAACAACAGTTTGACCGTATTTTGCTGGACGCTCCATGTTCTGCCACCGGGGTGATACGTCGCCATCCGGATATCAAATGGCTGCGCCGCGACCGGGATATTGCCGAACTTGCCCAATTACAGGCTGAAATCCTGAATGCAACCTGGTCACACCTTAAACCTGGCGGCACGCTGGTTTATGCAACGTGCTCTATCCTGCCAGAAGAAAATCAGCAGCAAATTGCCGCCTTCCTGGCACGCACGCCAGATGCGGTATTAAGCGAAACCGGTATACCGGAAAAACCCGGGCGTCAGAATTTACCGGGTGCGGAAGATGGCGATGGCTTCTTTTACGCTAAGCTAATCAAAAAGTGATGAGATAACGGGTCGCGACTGATGAAAATTATCATTCTGGGCGCAGGTCAAGTTGGCGGTACGCTGGCTGAAAACCTGGTCGGAGAGAACAACGATATCACGGTAGTCGATACCAATGGTGAGCGCCTGCGTAGCTTGCAGGACAAGTTTGATCTCCGCGTCGTGCAAGGGCATGGTTCGCATCCCCGCGTTTTGCGTGAAGCTGGGGCCGACGATGCCGATATGCTGGTTGCCGTAACCAGCTCAGATGAAACAAATATGGTTGCCTGCCAGGTAGCTTATTCACTGTTTAATACGCCTAATCGCATCGCCCGAATTCGTTCACCAGATTACGTTCGTGATGCCGACAAGCTGTTTCAATCCGATGCGGTACCTATCGATCACCTGATTGCGCCTGAGCAACTGGTTATCGATAGCATTTATCGGCTGATTGAATATCCGGGTGCATTGCAGGTAGTAAATTTTGCCGAGGGTAAAGTCAGCCTTGCTGTGGTGAAAGCCTATTACGGTGGGCCGCTGATTGGTAACGCACTGTCGACAATGCGTGAGCATATGCCGCACATTGACACCCGCGTGGCGGCGATTTTCCGTCATGACCGACCGATCCGCCCGCAAGGTTCTACCATTGTTGAAGCGGGTGATGAAGTCTTCTTTATCGCAGCATCGCAGCATATTCGCGCCGTAATGAGCGAATTACAGCGTCTGGAAAAACCGTACAAACGCATTATGTTAGTGGGTGGCGGTAATATCGGCGCTGGTCTGGCACGTCGTCTGGAAAAAGATTACAGCGTCAAACTGATCGAACGTAATCAACAACGCGCATCGGAGCTTGCGGAGAAACTGCAAAATACGATCGTCTTTTTTGGTGATGCCTCGGATCAAGAGCTGCTGGCAGAAGAACATATCGATCAGGTTGATCTGTTCATCGCGGTGACCAACGATGATGAAGCGAATATCATGTCGGCGATGCTTGCCAAACGGATGGGCGCCAAGAAAGTAATGGTGTTGATCCAACGCAGAGCATACGTCGATCTGGTGCAGGGCAGTGTGATCGATATTGCGATATCACCGCAGCAGGCGACCATCTCCGCGCTGCTCAGTCACGTGCGTAAAGCTGATATTGTCGGTGTGTCTTCACTACGCCGCGGCGTCGCGGAAGCCATTGAAGCCGTCGCACACGGTGATGAAACGACGTCGCGGGTAGTGGGGCGTTCAATTGATGAAATTAAACTTCCACCAGGAACCATCATTGGCGCTGTTGTGCGTGGTAACGATGTGATGATTGCCAATGATAACCTGCGCATTGAGCAGGGCGATCACGTAATTATGTTCCTGACAGATAAAAAGTTTATTACCGACGTCGAGCGATTATTCCAGCCAAGTCCTTTCTTCCTGTAATAATTTGGGCGCTAATACAGCGCCCTTTTTATTTCCCTTTATTTTTCATGGTCTAATAAATTTTCCTTTCGGCAATACATAAATGGAAATTGCCTAAACATTTGTTAAACTTATAAACGTCAGCTGCATAGGGAGAATAAAATGAGCATTATTAAAGAGTTTCGCGAATTCGCGATGCGCGGGAATGTTGTCGATTTGGCAGTGGGTGTCATCATTGGTGCGGCATTCGGTAAGATTGTTTCATCACTGGTTGCCGATATCATTATGCCGCCGCTGGGGCTGTTAATTGGTGGAATTGATTTTAAACAGTTTGCTGTAACGTTACGTGATGCGCAGGGAGATATCCCGGCTGTCGTCATGCATTACGGTGTATTTATTCAGAACGTCTTCGATTTCATTATCGTTGCGTTTGCTATCTTTATGGCAATCAAACTGATCAACAAACTGAACCGTAAAAAAGCGGAAGAGCCGGCAGCACCGCCAGCTCCATCGAAAGAAGAAGTATTGCTGAGTGAAATTCGTGACCTGCTGAAAGAACAGAATAACCGCTCTTAAGCACTCAGTGAAACAAGAAGGCCAGTGGTAAAAAAGTGAATGACTTTCTTGCCACTGGCCTCCCAGTTACCCCGATTGCCATGTTTACCTTTACGTAGATAACTTCCTTTCCCTTTCTTATTTTTCTCGACGCGCTGTCTGAAAAGTGGATCGTGTAAAAGCGCCTCAATAGCGTTGTCCTTTATCTGCCCTTTGGTGTGCTGATAACGACTCATAATATCTCCAGTTTGTAGTAATTTACGCCGCGAGTGTAGACCTGACCGTTCAATAAATCAACAGCCTGATGCTGAGCCGCTGGCGCCCTGCTCAAGTGCTTCAAGGATAGAGCAGTACACGCTGCTGTGTGCTTTTCCACAACACGCGTCATTCAATCTCTGCAGCGACCGTTGCATCGCCTGAAGCTCCGCTATTCGTGCTTCGACCTCCTGCAATCTTTCCTGGACGATCCCTTTTGATTCCTGGCAGGTATGATGTTCGGGATCAATGCGGATCGACAGCAGCTCGCGGATCGATTCCAGAGTAAACCCAAGCTGACGGGCATAACGAATAAACTTCAGACGCTGAAGATCGCTTTCCGTATAGAGGCGAAACCCGCCTTCTGTACGTATTTCATGTTCCATCATCTGCTGCTTTTCATAGTAGCGGATAGTATCAGGCGTTACGTCAGCCAGTTTCGCTAATTCACCAATACGGTACATGCTCTCTCCGCTAATCGTCGTTGATCTTCTGTAGCAGCTTATCTGCATATTCGCCGCGTAAAAACTCGGTACTGAGTCCAGCCTGCCGAAGTTTCAGTTCCAGTAGTGACAGTCTTCGACTCACCTCCGGATAACTGGGATCATCTTTGCGGATCCCTGCGAGTATTTCAAGCAACTGTATTGCCTCTCTGCGCTGCTCAAGCTCAGGAGGAAGACATCCAGCATTCTTTAATAGACGGAATCCGGCACGAAGTTCAGGCGGGACATGAGAATCATCGTCAAGGATCAGCGGCTCACCTGTACCAGGTAAACCATCAAACTCACCTTTAGACTGTGCTTCAATAATATGGCGCTCTGCCCACTGGTCCAGTAACCACATACAACACTCCAGGGGATGAACAAAAAGAGTACAGATATTGTAGGTAATTGGGGATATGACGGATATAAAAAAACCCGCCGAGACGGGTTTTTTTACGTTACTACAGATTACTCTGCAGCAGCTTCTGTTTTCTCTGAACGATCAACCAGCTCGATGTATGCCATCGGCGCGTTGTCGCCTGCACGGAAACCACACTTCAGAATGCGAGTGTAACCACCGGCGCGGCTCGCGAAACGCGGGCCCAGTTCGTTAAACAGTTTTGCCACGATCTCGTTATCACGAGTACGGGCGAATGCCAGACGACGATTAGCTACGCTATCAGTCTTGGCAAGAGTAATCAGCGGCTCAACTACGCGACGCAGCTCTTTCGCTTTCGGCAGAGTCGTCTTGATGATTTCATGACGAACCAGTGAACCTGCCATATTGCGGAACATAGCCTGGCGATGGCTGCTGTTGCGGTTCAGTTGACGACCACTCTTACGATGGCGCATGACCTTATCCTTCTCAGTAAAACCTTAACCTGTGATCCGGTTACTCGTCAGCGATGCTTGCCGGTGGCCAGTTTTCCAGGCGCATGCCCAGAGACAGTCCACGGGAAGCCAGCACGTCTTTAATCTCGGTAAGAGATTTTTTACCAAGGTTAGGCGTCTTAAGAAGCTCAACCTCAGTACGCTGTACCAGATCACCGATATAGTGGATAGCTTCTGCTTTGAGGCAGTTAGCAGAGCGGACAGTCAATTCCAGATCGTCAACAGGGCGCAGCAGGATCGGATCGAATTCTGGTTTCTCTTCTTTAACTTCCGGCTGACGTACATCACGTAAATCAACGAAAGCTTCAAGTTGTTCAGCCAGAATGGTTGCCGCACGACGAATCGCCTCTTCAGGATCGATTGTGCCGTTGGTTTCCATTTCGATGACCAGCTTGTCCAGGTCGGTACGCTGTTCTACACGCGCTGCTTCAACATTGTAGGCAATACGCTCTACAGGGCTGTAGCATGCGTCGACCAGCAGACGGCCGATTGGGCGCTCATCTTCTTCCGAATGAATTCGGGTAGAAGCCGGCACATAACCACGACCGCGCTGAACTTTGATACGCATGCTAATAGATGCGTTCTCATCGGTCAGGTGGCAGATCACGTGCTGTGGCTTGACGATTTCGACATCACCATCATGGGTAATGTCGGCTGCAGTCACAGGGCCAATGCCAGATTTATTCAAGGTAAGAATAACATCATCTTTACCCTGAACTCTCACCGCCAGCCCTTTCAGGTTGAGCAGGATTTCCAGGATATCTTCCTGAACGCCTTCTTTGGTGCTGTACTCATGTAGTACACCATCAATCTCAACCTCGGTCACCGCGCAACCCGGCATCGATGAGAGCAGAATACGGCGCAGTGCGTTACCCAAAGTATGGCCAAAGCCACGCTCTAAAGGCTCAAGGGTCACCTTGGCGTGCGTCGAACTCACTTGCTCGATATCTACCAGGCGCGGTTTTAGAAACTCTGTCACAGAACCCTGCATTGTGTCCTCTCTTTGGTACTAAGCTTTACTTGGAGTAAAGCTCGACGATCAGGTGTTCGTTAATGTCCGCAGACAGATCAGAACGCTCCGGCTTACGCTTGAACGTACCTTCCATCTTGCCAGCATCAACTTCCAGCCAGGTTGGCTTTTCACGCTGCTCAGCCAGCTCCAGAGCGGCTTTCACGCGAGACTGCTTCTTCGCTTTCTCACGAATGCTAACAACGTCATTCGGACTAACCTGATAAGAAGCGATGTTAACAACACGACCGTTTACCATAATTGCTTTATGGCTGACCAGCTGACGTGCTTCTGCACGAGTGGCACCGAAGCCCATACGGTATACAACGTTGTCCAGACGACCTTCCAGCAGACCCAACAGGTTTTCACCGGTGTTGCCTTTCAGACGTGCTGCTTCTTTGTAGTAGTTACGGAACTGACGCTCCAGCACACCGTAGATACGGCGAACTTTTTGCTTTTCACGCAACTGCACACCATAGTCAGACAGACGCGGTTTACGCGCACCGTGCTGGCCAGGAGCTTGTTCAATTTTACACTTGGTATCGATCGCGCGAACGCCAGACTTAAGGAATAAGTCAGTGCCCTCACGACGGCTCAGCTTGAGCTTAGGACCCAAATATCTTGCCATTTTCTTTCTCCAACAATCCTAGAAACGACAGCGTTATACGCGACGTTTTTTCGGCGGACGACAACCGTTATGAGGGATCGGAGTCACATCAGTAATATTAGTGATGCGGAAACCAGCGGCGTTCAGAGCACGAACAGTAGATTCGCGACCTGGACCCGGTCCTTTGACCATAACTTCCAGATTCTTGATACCGTATTCTTTTACGGCTTCAGCGCAACGCTCTGCTGCAACCTGAGCTGCAAACGGAGTGGATTTGCGAGAACCACGGAAACCGGAACCACCGGCTGTTGCCCAACCCAGTGCGTTACCCTGACGATCAGTAATGGTAACGATGGTGTTGTTAAAAGAAGCATGGATATGAGCCACGCCGTCAGAGACTTGTTTTCTTACACGTTTACGTGCACGAATTGGTGCCTTTGCCATTATTCAATCACCCCGATTATTTCTTGATCGGTTTGCGCGGACCCTTACGGGTACGTGCGTTGGTCTTGGTACGCTGACCGCGAACCGGGAGACCACGACGATGACGCAAACCGCGATAGCAACCAAGGTCCATAAGGCGCTTGATGCTCATGCTAACTTCACGGCGCAGATCACCTTCAACGACAAATTTGGCAACTTCGTCACGCAGCGTGTCGATTTGTTCTTCAGACAGCTCACTGATCTTAACATCTTCAGCGATACCCGCGGCAGCCAGAATGGCTTTAGAACGGGTCTTGCCGACGCCGTAGATCGAAGTTAATGCGATCACAGCATGTTTCTGATCAGGAATGTTAATGCCTGCTATACGGGCCACTATGCACTCCTACTATTTAATATGTACGCACCATGCTGAAAAGCCCGTTTTCAGGATACTCAAATGGAAACGCACAGACATACAAAAGATTGGCTGGCTAATCTAGCCAGCTCAACCCAACTTTGCAAGAAAAATATGCGAATAAATCAGCCTTGGCGCTGTTTATGCTTCGGCTCGGCACTGCAAATCACACGGATGACACCATCACGCTTAACGATTTTGCAGTTACGGCATAATTTCTTGACGGAAGCACGAACTTTCATTTTTACTCTCCGTAACTTCTCGGGCGACTGTTAACGGCCGTAGCCTTTCAGATTCGCCTTCTTCAATGCAGACTCGTACTGACTTGACATCATCAGAGTTTGCACTTGAGCCATAAAGTCCATAATCACGACAACAACGATAAGCAGTGAGGTCCCACCGAAGTAGAACGGTACTTTCATTGCATCACGCATGAACTCCGGGATCAGGCAGATAAAGGTAATGTAGAGCGCACCAACCAAAGTCAGGCGGGTCATTACTTTATCGATATACTTCGCCGTTTGCTCTCCCGGACGAATTCCTGGTACAAATGCACCGGACTTCTTCAGGTTATCTGCTGTTTCACGCGGGTTGAAAACCAACGCCGTGTAGAAGAAACAGAAGAATATGATTGCAGACGCATAGAGTAACACATAAAGCGGTTGCCCAGGCTGCAAATACAGCGAAATTGTTGTCAGCCAGTTCCAACCAGTTCCGCCCCCGAACCATGACGCGATGGTTGCCGGGAACAGAATAATACTGGAAGCGAAGATTGCCGGGATTACCCCCGCCATATTCACTTTCAGCGGTAAATGTGTGCTCTGTGCAGCATAGACACGACGACCTTGCTGACGTTTCGCGTAGTTTACCACAATGCGGCGTTGACCACGCTCAACAAATACAACAAAGAACGTCACTGCGAATACTAATACTGCAACCAACAGCAACACGAGGAAGTGCAGGTCGCCTTGACGCGCTTGCTCGATAGTATGGGCAATGGCTGGCGGGAGTCCCGCGACAATACCGGCGAAGATAATGATTGAGATACCGTTGCCGATACCACGTTCAGTAATCTGTTCGCCCAACCACATCAGGAACATTGTCCCTGTAACCAGACTTACAACAGCGGTGAAATAGAATGCAAAGCCTGGGTTCATCACCAGGCCCTGCATACCAGGCATATTCGGCAGACCGGTAGCAATACCGATCGACTGGAATATTGCCAGCACCAGAGTACCGTAGCGGGTGTACTGGCTGATCTTACGACGACCAGACTCCCCTTCTTTCTTAATTTCTGCCAGCGTTGGATGAACCACCGTCAGCAGCTGGATAATGATCGACGCCGAAATATACGGCATGATCCCCAGAGCAAAGATAGAAGCACGGCTGAGAGCACCACCAGAGAACATGTTAAACATTTCAATGATGGTGCCTCGCTGTTGCTCAAGCAGTTTGGCAAGTACAGCGGCATCAATACCAGGGATCGGAATGAAAGAGCCAATACGGAACACAATCAGCGCGCCGATTACAAACAGCAGTCTGCGTTTCAGCTCGCCTAAGCCACCTTTGGCACTTTGAAAATCTAATCCCGGTTGTTTAGCCATCTGCTACTTATTCCTCGATTTTACCGCCAGCAGCTTCGATAGCAGCACGAGCGCCTTTAGTAACACGCAGGCCACGAACAGTTACCGGAGTAGTGACTTCACCAGCCAGGATCACTTTCGCGAACTCGATCTGGATACCGATAATGTTAGCTGCTTTCAGCGTGTTCAGGTCTACAACACCGCCTTCAACTTTAGCCAGGTCAGACAGACGAACTTCGGCTGTAATCGCTGCTTTACGTGAAGTGAAGCCGAATTTCGGCAGACGACGGTACAGAGGCATCTGACCACCCTCGAAACCGCGACGTACGCCACCGCCAGAACGAGACTTCTGACCTTTGTGACCACGACCACCGGTTTTACCGAGGCCAGAACCGATACCACGACCCAGGCGGCGAGCCGCTTTTTTAGAGCCTTCGGCCGGAGACAGAGTATTTAAACGCATCTCTTACTCCTCAACTTTAACCATGAAGGAAACCGCGTTGACCATACCACGAACAGCAGGAGTATCCTCGCGCTCTACGGTGTGACCAATACGACGCAGACCCAGGCCAAGCAGCGTTGCCTTGTGTTTCGGCAGACGACCGATTGCACTGCGGGTTTGAGTAATTTTAATAGTCTTTGCCATGGTTTATTTCCCCAGAATTTCTTCAACGGATTTACCACGCTTGGCAGCGACCATTTCCGGAGATTTCATATTTTCCAGACCATCGATAGTTGCACGAACCACGTTAATCGGGTTGGTGGAACCATACGCTTTAGCCAGAACGTTACGAACTCCAGCGACTTCCAGAACGGCGCGCATTGCACCACCGGCGATGATACCGGTACCTTCGGAAGCCGGCTGCATGAATACACGAGAACCCGTGTGAGTACCCTTAACCGGGTGCTGCAGGGTGCCGTGGTTCAGCGCGACGTTAATCATATTGCGACGGGCTTTTTCCATCGCTTTCTGGATCGCTGCTGGAACTTCACGCGCTTTACCGTAACCAAAACCAACGCGACCGTTACCATCACCAACTACAGTCAGAGCTGTGAAGGAGAAAATACGACCACCTTTTACGGTTTTAGATACGCGGTTAACCGCGATCAGCTTTTCCTGCAGTTCGCCAGCTTGTTTTTCGATGTGAGCCATCTTACACCTCTACCTTAGAACTGAAGGCCAGCTTCACGGGCAGCATCTGCCAGTGCCTGGACACGACCATGATATTGGAACCCGGAACGGTCAAAAGAAACATCTTTGATGCCTTTTTCCAGAGCGCGTTCAGCAACAGCTTTACCTACAGCTGCAGCAGCGTCTTTGTTACCGGTGTACTTCAATTGTTCAGCGATAGCTTTTTCTACAGTAGAAGCAGCTACCAGAACTTCAGAACCGTTCGGTGCAATTACCTGTGCGTAAATATGACGCGGGGTACGATGTACCACCAGGCGAGTTGCACCCAGCTCCTGGAGCTTGCGGCGTGCGCGGGTCGCACGACGGATACGAGCAGATTTCTTATCCATAGTGTTACCTTACTTCTTCTTAGCCTCTTTGGTACGCACGACTTCGTCGGCGTAACGAACACCCTTGCCTTTATAAGGCTCAGGACGACGGTAGGCGCGCAGATCTGCTGCAACCTGACCGATCAGCTGTTTATCAGCGCCTTTCAGCACGATTTCAGTCTGAGACGGACATTCTGCAGTGATACCCGCAGGCAGCTGATGGTCAACTGGGTGAGAGAAACCTAAAGCCAGGTTTACTACATTCCCTTTAACCGCTGCACGATAACCTACACCAACCAGCTGTAGCTTCTTAGTGAAGCCTTCGGTAACACCGACAACCATTGCATTCAGCAGGGCACGCGCGGTACCAGCCTGAGCCCATCCATCTGCGTAACCATCACGCGGACCGAAGGTCAGTGCATTATCTGCATGATTTACTGCAACAGCATCGTTGAGAGTACGAGTCAGCTCGCCGTTTTTACCTTTGATCGTAATAACCTGACCGTTGATTTTTACATCAACGCCGGCAGGAATAACGACCGGTGCTTTAGCAACACGAGACATTTTTTCCTCCGATTAGGCTACGTAGCAGATAATTTCGCCACCAAGACCAGCCTGGCGCGCTGCACGATCAGTCATAACACCTTTAGAGGTAGAAACAACTGCGATACCCATGCCAGCCATAACTTTCGGCAGCTCGTCTTTACGCTTATAAATGCGCAGACCTGGGCGACTGACACGCTGAATGCTTTCTACAACAGCTTTACCCTGGAAATACTTAAGAGTAAGTTCCAGTTCCGGCTTGGTGTCGCCTTCAACTTTAAAATCTTCAATAAAACCTTCTTCCTTCAGCACGTTGGCAATTGCCACTTTCAGCTTGGAGGAAGGCATGGTGACCGCAGCTTTATTCGCGGCCTGACCGTTACGGATACGGGTCAGCATATCCGCGATCGGATCTTGCATGCTCATCTGTCTTTACTCCCGTGATTCAATTGGTAATTACCAGCTAGCCTTTTTCAAGCCTGGTACTTCACCGCGCATGGCGGCTTCACGCAGTTTGATACGGCTCAACCCGAACTTGCCCACATAGCCATGCGGACGACCTGTTTGACGGCAGCGGTTACGCTGACGGGACGGGCTGGAATCACGCGGCAGAGACTGCAGCTTGAGAACTGCGTTCCAACGATCTTCGTCGGTCGCGTTCACATCAGAGATAATAGCTTTCAGTTCAGCGCGTTTTGCGAAGTACTTATCAGCTAAAGCTACGCGCTTTACTTCGCGTGCTTTCATTGATTGCTTAGCCATTCAGTAACCCTACCTTACTTGCGGAACGGGAAGTCAAAGGCAGCCAGCAGAGCACGGCCTTCTTCGTCAGATTTCGCAGTAGTGGTAATGGTAATATCCAAACCACGCACGCGGTCGACTTTATCGTAGTCGATTTCTGGGAAGATGATCTGCTCACGGACACCCATGCTGTAGTTACCACGACCGTCGAAAGACTTAGCGGACAAGCCACGGAAGTCACGGATACGTGGAACAGCAATAGTGATCAGGCGCTCAAAGAACTCCCACATGCGTTCGCCACGCAGAGTTACTTTACAGCCGATCGGATAGCCCTGACGGATTTTGAAGCCTGCAACTGATTTGCGTGCTTTGGTGATCAGCGGTTTTTGACCGGAGATTGCTGTCAGGTCAGCTGCTGCGTTATCCAGCAGTTTCTTGTCAGCGATCGCTTCACCAACACCCATGTTCAGGGTGATCTTCTCGACCCGAGGGACTTGCATGACAGAATTGTAGTTAAACTCAGTCATGAGTTTAGCGACTACTTCGTCTTTGTAGTAATCATGCAGTTTCGCCATCGTACTACTCCAAATTACTTGATAGTTTCGCTGTTAGATTTAAAGAAACGGACTTTTTTGCCGTCTTCGAATCTAAAGCCTACACGGTCAGCCTTGCCGGTTGCCGCGTTGAAGATAGCAAGGTTAGAGATCTGAATAGCTGCTTCTTTCTCTACAATGCCGCCTGGTTGGTTCAGGGCCGGAACCGGCTTCTGATGTTTCTTAACCAGGTTGATACCTTCAACAATGACCTTGCCGGAAGACAGGACATTCTTAACTTTACCGCGTTTACCTTTATCTTTACCGGTTAACACGATAACTTCGTCATCACGACGGATCTTCGCTGCCATGATTCGCTCCTTAGAGTACTTCTGGTGCCAGAGAGATAATTTTCATGAACTTCTCGTTACGAAGTTCACGAGTTACCGGCCCAAAAATACGCGTACCGATAGGTTGCTCGCTGTTATTGTTTAAAATAACGCATGCATTACCATCGAAGCGAATGACAGAACCGTCCGGGCGACGAACACCCTTCTTGGTGCGCACCACTACCGCCTTCAGCACATCACCTTTTTTGACCTTACCACGCGGAATTGCTTCCTTGATGGTGATCTTGATGATATCGCCGACGCCTGCGTAGCGACGGTGCGAGCCACCCAGAACCTTGATACACATTACGCGACGTGCACCGGAGTTGTCGGCGACGTTCAGCATAGTCTGTTCTTGGATCATTTTAGTGCTCCGCTAATGTCAACTACTACTGAGACCCGAAAATCAGGTCGTTAAAAAAGCCCCATATCGGGGGCGCGGCATTATAACACCGCTTCAACGATATGGGTAGAAAAAATAAACGGCTCATCGCTGAGCCGTTTATTCGTTGAGAATGCCTACTGTATTACAGAACGGCTTTCTCTACAACGCGAACCAGCGTCCAGGACTTAGTCTTGGACAGCGGACGGCATTCGCGGATTTCAACCACGTCACCAGTACCGCATTCGTTGTTCTCGTCATGTACGTGCAGTTTGGTCGTACGCTTAATGAATTTACCGTAGATCGGGTGTTTCACAAAACGTTCGATAGCAACAACGATGGATTTCTCCATTTTATCGCTAACAACGCGACCTTGCAGAGTACGGATTTTATCGGTCATTACGCACCCGCCTTCTCAGTCAGTAAAGTCTTAACGCGTGCGACGTCACGACGCACTTGCTTCAACAGGTGAGACTGTTGCAGCTGGCCACTTGCAGCCTGCATACGCAGGTTGAACTGCTCACGCAGCAGATTCAGCAGCTCGGTGTTCAGCTCTTCAACACTCTTCTCACGCAGCTCTTTTGCTTTCATTACATCACCGTCTTAGTTACAAAGGTGGTTTTAATCGGCAGTTTCGCTGCTGCCAGCTTGAATGCTTCACGGGCCAGCTCTTCCGGTACGCCGTCCATTTCATACAGGACTTTACCCGGCTGAATCAAGGCAACCCAATACTCCACGTTACCTTTACCTTTACCCATACGCACTGCCAGCGGCTTTTCAGTGATCGGTTTGTCCGGGAATACACGGATCCAGATCTTACCTTGACGCTTAACTGCACGGGTCATAGCACGACGTGCTGCTTCGATCTGACGGGCAGTCAGACGACCACGGCCAACAGCTTTCAGACCGAAGCTGCCGAAGCTAACATCCGCGCCAGCAGCCAGACCGCGGTTACGGCCTTTGTGCATTTTACGGAATTTTGTACGCTTTGGTTGTAACATCAGCGACGCTCCTTATTTACGGCCTTTACGCTGCTGCTTTTTAGGTTGCGCAGCCGGTTTTTCCGGTTGTTCAACAGCAGCCATACCACCCAGGATCTCGCCTTTGAAGATCCACACTTTAACGCCGATTACACCGTAAGTGGTGTGCGCTTCAGAGGTGTTGTAGTCGATGTCAGCACGCAGAGTGTGCAGAGGTACGCGACCTTCGCGGTACCATTCGGTACGTGCGATTTCCGCGCCGCCCAGACGGCCGCTAACTTCAACTTTGATACCTTTAGCGCCCAGACGCATTGCGTTCTGTACAGCACGCTTCATAGCACGACGGAACATAACGCGACGTTCCAGCTGAGAAGTGATGCTGTCAGCAACCAATTTTGCGTCCAGTTCAGGCTTACGCACTTCGGCGATATTGATCTGAGCAGGAACGCCAGCAATATCCGCTACGACTTTGCGCAGTTTTTCTACGTCTTCGCCTTTCTTACCGATAACGATACCCGGGCGAGCGGTGTGAATGGTCACACGGATGCTCTTAGCCGGACGCTCGATAACGATACGAGATACAGACGCTTTAGCCAGTTCCTTAGTCAGGTACTGACGTACTTTAAAATCGCTGTCCAGGTTGTCAGCGAATTCTTTGGTGTTCGCAAACCAGGTTGAGTTCCATGGTTTTACAATACCCAGGCGAATACCATTAGGATGTACTTTCTGACCCATTGCTAGTCTCCAGAGTCTCAGCGATCGGACACAACCACAGTAATGTGGCTGGTGCGCTTCAGGATGCGATCTGCACGACCTTTTGCACGCGGCATAATGCGCTTCATGCTCGGGCCTTCGTCTACGAAAATTTTCGTAACTTTCAGATCGTCAATGTCAGCGCCATCGTTGTGTTCAGCGTTAGCAATGGCAGATTCCAGGACTTTCTTAACCAGTACAGCCGCTTTCTTATTGGTGTAGGTCAGAATATCCAGAGCCTGCGACACTTTCTTACCGCGAATCAGGTCTGCAACAAGGCGAACCTTCTGAGCAGAAGAACGAGCATGGCGATGTTGAGCTAAAGTTTCCATCTCTTCCTCCTACCTTATTTCTTCTTCGCTTTTTTATCAGCAGCGTGGCCGCGATAAGTACGAGTCGGTGCGAATTCACCCAGTTTGTGACCGACCATTTCGTCGGAAACAAATACCGGAACGTGCTGACGACCATTATGGACAGCGATGGTCAAACCGATCATGTTAGGAAAGATCGTTGAACGACGGGACCAAGTGCGCAGGGGCTTCTTGTCTCCGCTTTCCACCGCTTTCTCTACCTTCTTCAGCAAGTGCAGGTCAATAAAAGGACCTTTCTTGAGAGAACGTGGCATGGCTTATCCTCTAAAATTATTTGCTACGGCGACGTACGATGAATTTATCAGTACGCTTGTTGCTGCGGGTCTTCTTACCTTTGGTCTGAACGCCCCACGGAGTTACCGGGTGCTTACCAAAGTTACGACCTTCACCACCACCATGTGGGTGGTCGACTGGGTTCATCGCAGTACCGCGAACGGTAGGACGAACACCACGCCAGCGTGCAGCACCTGCTTTACCCAGAACGCGCAGCATATGCTCAGCATTGCCAACTTCGCCCAGAGTTGCACGGCAGTCTGCTTCTACTTTACGCATTTCACCAGAACGCAGACGCAGGGTGACATAAGCACCATCACGAGCAACGATCTGAACGTAAGTACCAGCGGAACGTGCCAGCTGACCGCCTTTACCTGGTTTCATTTCTACGTTATGAACGGTAGAACCAACCGGGATATTGCGCATCGGCAGGGTGTTACCTGCTTTGATTGCAGCATCAACGCCAGATTGAATCTGGTCGCCAGCTTTCAGGCCTTTAGGGGCCAGGATGTAACGGCGTTCACCGTCTTTGTACAGAACCAGCGCGATGTTCGCGGAGCGGTTCGGATCGTACTCAAGACGTTCAACAACTGCCGGGATACCGTCTTTGTTGCGTTTGAAGTCAACAATACGATAAGCCTGCTTGTGACCACCACCGATGTGACGAGTGGTGATGCGGCCATTGTTGTTACGACCACCGGATTTGCTGTTTTTTTCAACCAGCGGAGCAAAAGGTTTGCCCTTGTGCAGCTCTGGGTTAACCACTTTAACAACGTGGCGACGACCCGGAGATGTCGGTTTACATTTAACAACTGCCATTGTATTACTCCTCCGACTTACTCAGCGCCGCCGACGAAGTCCAGATTCTGGCCTTCCTTCAGGGTGACGTAAGCTTTTTTCCAGTCGCTACGACGACCGATACGCTGTCCGTGACGTTTAACTTTCCCTTTAACTACCAGGGTGTTAACGACTTCGACTTCGACTTCAAACAGTTTCTGCACAGCAGCTTTGATTTCTGCTTTGGTCGCGTCTTTAGCAACTTTGAGAACGATGGTGTTAGTTTTTTCCATCGCAGTAGACGCTTTTTCAGAAACGTGCGGTGCGCGCAGCACTTTCAGCAGACGTTCTTCACGAATCATGCCAGCATCTCCTCAACTTGCTTAACAGCATCAGCAGTCATTACGACTTTGTCGAAGGCGATCAGGCTAACCGGGTCGATACCAGTTGCATCGCGTACGTCAACCTTGTGCAGGTTGCGCGCAGCCAGGAACAGGTTTTCGTCCAGCTCACCGGTGATGATCAGCACATCTTCCAGAGCCATGTCTTTCAGTTTCTGTGCCAGCAGCTTAGTTTTAGGCGCTTCTACAGAGAATGATTCGACAACGATCAGACGATCCTGACGTACCAGTTCGGACAGAATGCTTTTCAGCGCGCCGCGGTACATCTTTTTGTTAACTTTTTGACTGTGGTCCTGTGGACGAGCAGCGAAGGTCACGCCACCTGAACGCCAGATCGGGCTCTTGATAGAACCTGAACGCGCACGGCCGGTACCTTTCTGGCGCCACGGCTTTTTGCCTGAACCAGTTACTTCAGCACGAGTCTTCTGAGCACGAGTACCCTGACGAGCACCAGCTGCATAAGCAACAACAACCTGGTGAACCAGCGCTTCGTTGAAATCACGACCGAAGGTAGTTTCGGAAACAGTCAGCGCGCTCTGCGCGTCTTTCAATACTAATTCCATTGCTATCCCCTTACGCCTTCACAGCTGGTTTAACGATCAGGTCGCAACCGGTCGCACCCGGAACACCACCTTTAACCAGCAGCAGGTTGCGCTCAGCGTCAACACGTACTACGTCCAGGCTCTGAACGGTTACACGTTCGTTGCCCAGCTGACCTGCCATTTTCTTGCCTTTGAACACTTTGCCCGGAGTCTGGTTCTGACCGATAGAACCCGGAACGCGGTGAGACAAGGAGTTACCGTGAGTAGCGTCCTGGGTACGGAAGTTCCAGCGCTTAACGGTACCAGCGAAACCTTTACCTTTAGAGGTACCGGTTACGTCAACTTTTTTAACGTCAGCAAACAGTTCAACGCTAATGTTCTGACCAACGGTGTATTCTTCACCATCTGCCAGACGGAACTCCCACAGGCCGCGGCCAGCTTCTACGCCAGCTTTAGCAAAGTGGCCAGCTTCCGGCTTAGTTACGCGGTTAGCTTTTTTAGCACCGGTGGTAACCTGAACAGCGCGATAGCCATCGTTAGCCAGATCTTTAACCTGAGTAACGCGGTTTGCTTCAACTTCGATAACGGTTACTGGGATAGATACGCCATCTTCAGTGAAGATGCGGGTCATACCCACTTTTTTACCGACTAAACCAATCATTGTATCAACCTCTCAATCGCTCGATGACCTGATTAACCCAGGCTGATCTGCACGTCTACACCGGCAGCCAGGTCCAGACGCATCAGAGCATCAACGGTTTTTTCAGTTGGCTCAACGATGTCAACCAGACGCTTGTGAGTACGGATCTCGTACTGATCACGCGCGTCTTTGTTGACGTGCGGGGAGATCAGAACGGTGAAACGCTCTTTGCGGGTCGGCAGCGGGATCGGACCACGAACCTGCGCACCAGTGCGCTTGGCAGTCTCGACGATTTCCGCGGTTGATTGATCGATCAGACGATGATCAAACGCTTTCAAACGGATACGGATTCTTTGGTTCTGCATGAGACCAGAGCTCCAATTATTTTATAGACGAAATAGTTACTCCTCAAACCCATTACGATTGATGGGAGAGTGTAACCGTTCTTACAGAGTTCCCCGATTGGGAACATTGTCTGGTATTGCTTTCGCAGTACCGGTGGCTCATATCGAACCGCTGTCAATATTAGACAAGCCCGCGCATTATACGTAAATCTCAGTCTTAAGCAAGTGCCGCGTAGAAATTAATCACTCGTTCACAAATGCGGGTCCCCTTCCACTCTGATTGTATGTCCTGTGGTGCAACGCGTTTTCCCTGGAAGGGAGCAAACATAACCCACATCCCGGACTTGTAGAGCCGCCGGGTTTACCCGAGGGTAAACGCTTTGCCAGATGAGGCTTGCCCATGTACATCGATTTTCCCTTTCTGCTGATTTATGTTTCGCTATCAGGGTTGCTCTTAGTCCATGACCTACGTACCGGACTGCTGCCCGACAAATTTACCTGCCCTCTTTTGTGGGGCGGTCTTATTTATCATCAGTGCTGCAGACCGGCGCAGTTATCCGACGCGCTTTGGGGTGCCGTAGCGGGGTATGGGGTATTTGCTTTGTTCTACTGGGGGTATCGTCTGATATGCCGTCAGGAAGGGTTAGGCTTTGGTGATGTCAAATTTCTTGCCGCGCTAGGCGCATGGCATCGCTGGGAATCATTACCACTGTTGGTTTTACTTGCCGCAGGCATGGCCTGTTGCCTCACCGGGATTTCCTGCGTCCGGTGCGGGAGACAGGTACTAAAAAACCCGCTGCCATTTGGGCCATATCTGGCGGCTGCGGGTTTTGTCATTGGCCTGGTAAGTATGATACAGGGCAGTTAGTCGCTGACTTTAATTTGCGATTGCAGATAGTTTTGCAAGCCAAGTTTTGCAATCAGGTCCAGCTCTGTTTCGAGCCAGTCAATATGCCCTTCTTCTTCAGTCAGGATCTCGATCATCATATCCCGGCTGACATAGTCATGAACGCTATCGGCATAGGCAATGGCTTCACGTAAGTCTTTAGCACCATCGAGTTCCAGTCGAAGATCGGATTGCAGCATCTCTTCAACGTCTTCGCCTATACCCAACTTACCGAGGTCCTGTAAGTTTGGGAGCCCTTCTAAAAATAAAATACGCTCAATGTATTTATCAGCGTGCTTCATCTCATCGATAGATTCATGGTACTCAACATCATTGAGGCGAGTCAGTCCCCAGTTTTTAAACATACGGGCATGGAGAAAATACTGGTTGATTGCGACAAGCTCATTTCCCAATAGTTTATTGAGATAATTTATGATTTTAACATCACCTTTCATTTTATAGTCCCTCCGCTTCCACTATTAGAGCGTAGATGGGGCTACAGGGATGTCAAAAAAAAGAGTGTGACTTAGGCGATCTCTTTAAATTCTGGCATTTGCGTTAATTCATCCTGCATGACTTCGCGGGCGGCACGAATACACTTACCACATTGATTTCCAACAGGAATAAATTTACGTAATTGTTGAAAGGACTGAGGATGAAACTGGCGAACAGCCTGACGTATTTTTTTATCACTTATCGCATTACACAAACAAACGTACATGATCGCTCCCGTTCAATTTCTGCGCAAAGTGTAAATGAGAATGGTTATGATTACAATAGCACAACGCTATTTACGCGGCGGGAGAATGAATAAAAAATGCGAATAAATATGACAATCGCTAAATAGCAGGCAGCAAAAAGGGCGCCGAAGCGCCCTTTTTAAGCTCAAAGCTAATTAACTAATAATTAGCTCATTACTTTAGCAACAACGCCCGCACCAACAGTACGGCCGCCTTCACGGATTGCGAAACGCAGACCGTCGTCCATCGCGATTGGGTGGATCAGGGTAACAACCATTTTGATGTTGTCGCCCGGCATTACCATCTCAACGCCTTCCGGCAGTTCGATGGTACCAGTCACGTCAGTAGTACGGAAGTAGAACTGCGGACGGTAGCCTTTGAAGAACGGAGTATGACGGCCGCCTTCGTCTTTGGACAGAATGTACACTTCAGATTCGAACTTGGTGTGCGGCTTGATAGAGCCCGGCTTAGCCAGTACCTGACCACGTTCGATTTCTTCACGTTTGATACCACGCAGCAGGACACCAACGTTCTCACCAGCACGGCCTTCGTCCAGCAGTTTGCGGAACATTTCAACGCCGGTACAAGTAGACTTAGCAGTGTCCTTGATACCAACGATTTCAACTTCTTCACCAACTTTGATGATACCGCGCTCTACACGACCGGTAACAACGGTACCACGACCGGAGATGGAGAATACGTCTTCGATAGGCAGCAGGAACGGCTTGTCAATCGCACGCTCTGGTTCTGGGATGTAAGAATCCAGGAAGCCAGCCAGTTCGATGATTTTCGCTTCCCACTCTGCGTCGCCTTCCAGCGCTTTCAGAGCAGAACCACGAACGATCGGCGTGTCGTCGCCCGGGAAATCGTACTGAGACAGAAGTTCACGAACTTCCATTTCTACCAGTTCCAGCAGCTCTTCGTCATCAACCATGTCGCATTTGTTCAGGAACACGATGATGTACGGAACGCCTACCTGACGACCCAGCAGGATGTGCTCACGAGTCTGCGGCATCGGGCCGTCAGTCGCAGCAACAACCAGGATCGCGCCGTCCATCTGCGCAGCACCGGTGATCATGTTTTTAACATAGTCGGCGTGGCCCGGGCAGTCTACGTGTGCGTAGTGGCGAGTCGGGGTGTCATATTCAACGTGAGAAGTGTTGATGGTGATACCACG